>NZ_JADGMN010000053.1:0-2753 GCF_020662285.1 Clostridioides sp. ES-S-0108-01
ACTTTCTTTTTATATAAAGGCTTCATTTCTTTTTATAAGCCCTTATTTATTTGTTTTATAAAGTTATTTTTAAAAAAAGAGCATTAATGAGTTTTTGTCCCAAAACTATTTGTGTGGTTAGGCAAAGCCTAATGAAATTATGGTGGCATGAAAAAGTATATAGTTGGTATGAATCACAAAGTAGTAATAAAGTAGTTGGGGCTGATTAACTAAATATAGACGACTTCAAAGGCAATATAGTCACTAGAAGCTATAAGGGGTACAAGATATTATTAGTCAAGCTCTTAAAGATTTTATGGATAAATATAAATACTTTACCTACTTTCTGACATTCTAAAAACTTTTCCATGAAAATCTCATTTTTTGGCTTTCTGTGAAAAATATGTACTCCTTCCAGTCCTCTATCTTTATTTACTTATTAAATGTGATGGGGGGCGTATTATATATATTTCTATCGAGCATATACTCATCAAAACATAGCATTAATTTGATATTATGTTTCTATTTATTTTAAGATTATATATATAATTCTCTCCTTAATACATTGCAATTGCTAACTTCTTTAGTTTTAATGTTAATATTCAAATCATTCCTTTTTATAAGTGCTATATAGACATTGCAACTTATATACTTTTTAGGGGTGTAGTTGCATATGCAAACTCTTTATTTCCCGACATTTAACCATATGTAAATATTTATATCCTTTATTAGCCAAGTATAGCGTTTTAAACAACTCCGACTATCTTTAGTAGTAATATTTTACATAGCTTTACTAATGTATTTTTGCATCTGCAACCATGATTTTAAGTTGCAACACCCCACCCCCACACCTTACACAAAACAACGCCTATCTCCGAAGCCATATACCTACCTCGGTTCACATTTTTTAATTTAAAATGGTTATTTTTATCAAAGGAGGGCTAATTATTGCACTTTTTTGTGGTGAATCAAATAGCCTTATATGTATTGGTATAGCTTTGTTTAAAGTCCTTAATTGAGTTGTTTCAATCTAAATCAAGTGAGTTTTAATAAAACAAAATATATAGATTGTAACTTTATTTCAAAAATACAGTAAAATAAATAACTATATACATTGATTTCACTTGAATTAAAAGGTTTTTTCGAGTTGTTTTTTCATTTAGTTTAGTAATTTTGAAATATTATAAAATTAAGATTCAATATACTTTTATTCTCATTTAATAATCAATTAATAATAGTCATTTTTTCTAAACAAGATAAAAACAATATCTATGCCAGTAATAGCAATACATAGAGGTATATAAAAAAATGTACGATTAGTATAAACTATTACATTTATTTTAGTTGTCTTTATCCATTGCAATTGCTCAAATACAAGGTTATTTAGTTAAGCACTATTTATAAAATGTAAAAATAGCCAAGAAAATCATACATTTTTAATTATAAATTAAGTTTCATAATAGCATTATCAGCTTGTTTCTGTACTATCCCAATATAAGTTAATGTATCTATTTGATTAGCATGATTTAAAGCTCTTTGTGCTACTTCAATTCCTTCATCCCTAAATATATGTAAACCATGCGTTTTCCTCATGCTATGAGTACCTATGTTTAATTTTATCCTACAAGCTTTTGAAGCTTTTTTAATAATTCTATATGCTTGTGTAGTGCTTATTGCTTCATTCTCTCCCTTTTGACTTTTAAATAGGTATTCATTAGTTGGTTTATCTTTACAATATATATCTAATATTTCTTTCAAACTATCATTTATGGGCTTTCTTATTCTTTTCCCTGTCTTACTTTCTTTTATATTTATTTCTTTTTTCTTGTATACGTCTTTGACTCTTAGTTTTAAAATATCCTCTATTCTAAAGCCAGTATTTAACCCTAAAGTTATTAGGGTTAAATCTCTTATTTTACCTTTGTTTCTAAAATATCTTTTAAGCTTCTCTATATCTTTTTTATTTTCAATAGGTTCTACTCTCATTTAAATCACTCCTATTTATAAATCCCAAAATGGGTGTTCATAAAAAACACAATATACACTTTTCCCTTTGGATTGTATTTGCCAAGCAAGATGCTTTTCTTCTCTTATACTTTTAGTTTCATCTAAGCAATCATGTAAAAGTTGCTCGTCAGCTTCATCAACTCTAAAAACTCCCGATTTATTCTTTTCAAATACATCTGCTAATTTTACTTTTCTCAAATCTAATTTTGGTATTTTTCTATAACTTCTTTTAGTCTCTTTCATAATGTCCCCTTTCATGTTTTTATTTTTCTTAATTTACTTGCTTAACCTTGATTTACCCATTTAACCTTAATTTAGGTAATAAAAAAAAGCCTAATAAAATTAGACTTTGTATTTTATCAACAAAAATCTAAAACTAGGCTTTGGCTCTCAAAAGATATTAAATTATTAATACATACACTTTTCTATAATACAATTATATCTATTTATTAATGTAAAGTCTATACAACTTATGTAGGAATTGTGTATATATTTTGTAATTTTTTTGTGTATATAAATCTTTAGGCATTTAATTAATATATATCAAAGTAACTACCTAACACTCCTTTTTATTTCTCCACCCTCGAATATTTTTATCCACTCATACAATGTAGTTCTTCCAATGTTTAATATCTTTGCAACTTCATTCTTCTTTAAGCTTCCATCATTGATTTTATTATAATATTTTATAAATTCTTTGTTGGTTTCTAAAAGCTCCTTAGTTACTTTTTGTCTACCAAACCATTTGCCTGTTTTTGTATTTATCT
>NZ_JADGMN010000054.1:0-2713 GCF_020662285.1 Clostridioides sp. ES-S-0108-01
TTCTGCATCTAAAATCTATTACAAACTAGCAATTCCAATACTTACAAGACTTTTTTCGTGTCAATAGAAAAGGACATAGAAAAGTAAGTATTTTATGCTATTTTTATATGAAATATAGTAATCTCAATATATATACTTATTTTATCAACTCTTATTTTTATTAATTTGTCAGTTATTGGTCAGTAAATATTAATTTTTTGTATCTTTTAAATTGATTTAATCTGATATTCGTATATGCACTTCAATTAAAAAAATTAAGAATTTTAACGAAAACACTCTACGTACGTAAAACATTTCAAGTAATATACTTTTTTTATTTTACTCTACATATATAAAATATAAATCAAAAAACAATTGACTACCTTACTCTATTTCAATAGAATAAAATTAAATTTATTATTTTTTTAATATTAGAATGGGGGATATATATTATGATAAAAAAAATACCACATGCTGAACTTAAAGTCATGATGCTATTTTGGGACACTGACAAGGTATTGACATCAAGAGATATTGTAAATATAATGAGTGAAGAATGAAAACAAACGACAACACTTACACTATTATCTAGACTTTCTAAAAGAGGGTTTTTAGAGCCTACAAAAAAACCTACGTACACTACTTATAAAATTTTGATTGATAAAAAAAGCTACTTAGAATTTGCAACATCTGATTTTGTAAAGAATGTACATAATGATTCTATTGTAAGTTTAGTTGATTAAGTTAATAAAGAAAAAATAGGAAAAGATGAATTGGCTTCTTTGAGAGCTTTTATAAAAAAACTTAGGAAATAATAGGTATTATTATGTCTAATTTAATTCTAAAAGATATTTTAAGAACCAGTATCACAAGTAGTCTAGTTATTTGTTTTCTGCTACTTTTAAGAACAACTATATTCAGAATTTTCAATAATAGTTTTAATTATTATATTTGGCTAATTGTAATAGTTAGATTACTTTTTCCATTCTCTTATTTTACTTATACTATTTCTGATTATAAATTTCAATATAAGCCTATTTTAAATGAAGTTAATTATTCAAATACAGTATTAATAGTATATTTAACAATTGTTATTTTGCTTGTAACTTATAGGTTTATAAAATATTTAAAGTTTAAGAGTTTGGTTATTGACTTGTCATATGACATTGAAAATCTTGAAATAAACAATCTTTATAATAATTTATTAAAAGAACTAAATATAGAAAAGCATATTAAACTAAAATATACTTATGAAATCAATACACCTTCATTTTTTGGATTATTTGATAATTATATACTTTTACCACCACATAATTACAATTTAAATGAACTATATTGGATTCTAAAACATGAGTTAATTCATTACAAAAGTAAAGATTTATACATTAGATATTTGGTTTTATTTTTAAAGTGTGTTTATTTCTTTAATCCTTTTATTTATCTACTTGATAGAATTATATATCATAACTGTGAATTACATTGTGATGAAGTTGTATTAAAAGGTTGTTCCCTTGAAAGCATAAAAAGTTATGCTAACACAATTTTAGATTCAATTGAAAAAAGTTCAAGAGATTCAAATAACTACACTACTGGATTACATAGAAAATCAAATTTTGAAAAAAGAGTTTATGATATGTTTAAAAATAATGGTAAGAATGGTATTTTAATAGCATTGATTTTATGCTTATTATCATCATTTACATATTTTAAATTTGATTCAATTATATCAAAGCCAATTAATCACTCCTTAGATGCACCATTGCCAGTTAATACAGGCAAAGAAAAATCTTTTACTATAACAATAGATTAAATATTTGCTAGTATTAAAATATATTCAAAATTATAGGGAGGAATTATGTTAAAAAAGTTTAAAAAAATGTTGCTAATTACTTGTTGTTTCCTTATGATGGGTAGCACAGTTTTTGCAGAAACACAAAATAGTGAAGGAAAAAGCTTTACTATATCTGGTTACACATTTATATATGAAAATGCACCACAAGAAATAAAAGATAATTATAAGGAAAATTGTTTGGATATAGGTGTAGAGCCACAACCTAATGATGAAATTTTTATTACATCTAGTGAATTAAAAACTTATAGCAACATAGACATGTATTCATCTAGGTCAAGTTCATTTACAGTAACTTATCATTATTCATATTATAAGGTTACTGGAGATAAAAACTATACTGTTAACACTTCTACGATTGTAAAATACGGAGATTCAGGAAATCCTGTTCATTTAGTACAATTGTTATTAAAAAAAGTTGGATATGCTTTAGAAGTAGACAGTCAATTTGGAAGTACTACACTTAGTAAAGTTAAAAGCTTTCAAAGCAGTTATGGCTTAACTGCTGATGGAATTGTCGGTAGTGCAACATGGAGAAAATTTGCCTCTGCTACAAACCTTGATTAGAATTTTTAAATATAAATAATATCAATAAAAGGCATGATAATAAATTTATCATGCCTTTTTATAATTCGCAGCCTGATTTTTTATAATAAAACTTTATAAAATTGAGTATGATAAAACGAGTATTTTAATTATATAATTCTACAGCTTAAAGTATGTTTTTAAGGCTCTGTAAGGCTCTGTAAGCCCTTATAACTTTCTTTTTATATAAAGGCTTCATTTCTTTTTATAAGCCCTTATTTATTTGTTTTATAAAGTTATTTTTAAAAAAAGAGCATTAATGAGTTTTTGTCCCAAAACTATTTGTGTGGTTAGGCAAAG
>NZ_JADGMN010000055.1:0-2679 GCF_020662285.1 Clostridioides sp. ES-S-0108-01
ATGGAAAAAATATCAAAATAAGGCTATGATTTTTAAAGCCATAGCCTTACCAATAAATGTTTAATTATCACTTAAAAATAAATTTTTATTTAAAGAATACACATAAATATTTCCAGACTCGAAATATTACTTAATCTAGCTGATGATGAGATTTTTAGAAGATTAACATGTGCAAGTGAGCCCCCTACAAAGACACTCAAGATTGATAGAGTAAAAATACCAATAACTATAAAAGCTTTTACAGAACAAGAAATAACTAGCATAAGAAAAAAATGTACTAAGCCAAATAAATTAAAAAATGGGTTTACAGAGGATAAAGTTAATAGTGATTTAATGAATTTAATGTTGCTTGAAAGAGGGATTATAAAACCTAATTTTAACAATAAAAACTTCTTAGAAAACAACAGTTTTTCTGATGCTAAAGCAGCTTTAAAAAGGCTATTTTTAGCAGGAGAACTTCAAGCTATTGCAGATGAAATATTGAAATTATCTGGTTATGATGAGGTATTAGAGGAAATTGAAATAAAAAACTAATTAAGCATGGTGGAATTGTAACTAGTTTATTTAATGTATTTGTAAAAACTAGGATTCTACCTGATGAATTTGTTAAAAAAGATAAACTAGTACAAAAACTAATATTAGAATTTGTTAATTATGAGATTGAACTAGAAGAAAAAGCAAACAAATCTAAATAGAAAGTGAGGTGAGAGAAATAGCTAAAAAAGAGATGTATCATATTGATGTCGTTATTGGTGTAAAAGGGGATGCAGAAACTAAAAACAAGCTGAGTGCTGCTGAAAAAATAGCTGAACGTACTGAAAAACGGATGCAAAAGCTTAATAAAATAAAAGCTAACCCAGCTATTCGGATAAATGATAGAGCTTCCAACACTGTAAACAAAATTAATGGTAACATGAATAAAGCTAGAAGAACAGTAACCGCAACAATAAAGGCTAAAGATAATGCGAGTTCTACAGTTAATAAAGTTAATAGTAATGTTAATAAAGCTAGAAAGACAGTAACAGCAAGATTAAAAGTTACAGATAACGCAAGCTCTACTGTTAACAAAGTTAATAATAAGATAAAAGAAGTTGCTAAGCCTACACCTCCTATAATCATACGAGGACAAGATGAGTCTAGCTCTATAATAGATAAAGTAAAAGCTAAGATTCAGAATCTAAAAGCTGATACTATTATAAAAATAAAGTCTCAAGCTGATGAAGCTATAAATACTATTTCTCGAACTAAAAATAAATTACAAGAATTTGTAAGTAAGAGATATGAAGCAGCAGTCAAAATTCGAGATGAAGCTAGTTCAGCGCTTGGAGGACTTACAGGGAAAATAGACTCTTTTGTAAGTGGAGCTATTAGTAAATTTGCTCAATTGGCTACTATGGCAGGAACTTTAATAGGTGGAATTGGGGTAGGTTCTGCTGTAAAAGGATTTGCTACCTTTGAGCAAAGTATGAAGAATACACAAGCTGTAAGTGGAGCAACAGGAAAAGAAATGGAGGCTTTAACAGCTAAAGCTAGACAATTAGGTAGAGATACTAGTTTTACAGCAAAAGATGCAGGAGATGCTTTTTATTATATGGGTATATAACATGCTCAGCTATAAAGAAATTTATAGTAAAAAATAGTGGGTTAAAATAGGAAAGCTAAGTTTACAAAATAATTTTGTCATGTTAATATTGAATTAATTTAAAATGGCGGGGTGGAATATGAAGACTTGTTTAAGATGTGGAGAAAAAAAGAATAAGAGTGAATTTCATAAAGATTCTAACTGTAAAGATGGATTAAAGCCTTATTGCAAAAAATGCAGACAAAAAGAAACAAAAAAATATAGAGGAAAGAATAAATCTGTTATTTTAGAAAAGAAAAAAGAATGGTATAAAAACACAAAAATTAAATCAAATAAAAGGACTCAAGAGGCATTAACAAATAAAGTTAAAGTTTGCACTGAATGTAAAATCGAAAAAAGCATGTTATCTTTTAGACAACGAGCAAATGGAGGATTTTATTCAAAATGTAAAGAATGTGAAAATGAAAAAAATAAGGAGTATAGAAAAAATAATCCAGAGATTATTAGATACAATAGAGTTGTTACAGAACAAAGAAGAAGAAAAAAAGCTAAGGAGCTAAAAAGAACCTTTACAGTATCTGAATGGAAAAATTGCAAAAGTTTCTTTAATAATTCATGTGCTTATTGTGGAAGAAAGATGAACAATTTGACTCAAGACCATTTTATACCATTATCAAAAGGTGGGGATTATACAAAGTATAATATAGTCCCATCCTGTAGAAATTGTAATTCTAAAAAACATGATAAAGATTTTTATGAATGGTATTCTAACGATAGTAATTATTCAATAGAAAGATTAAAAAATATAGAAAAATATTTTGAAAACCTATGTTAATATAGGTTTTTTATTTTGTAAATATGCTAATCAATTACCAATTTTATTAGGGATAATAAAAAGGTTTAGAGACTAGATAAAGTAAGCTAGAACAGTTGAAATATCCACGAAATCCACTGCCCTAACGTATTAGATGAGGGTAAAGAGATAGTCCAACTCTATAGGAAACTATAGTTCTAAGATAAAGAGCTTAGACAATGAATAAAGATGGCAGGATGGAAGTCCGAACAAATGATAAAAGCAATTCCTGACGTTCTTAACT
>NZ_JADGMN010000056.1:0-2672 GCF_020662285.1 Clostridioides sp. ES-S-0108-01
TTGAGATTACTATATTTCATATAAAAATAGCATAAAATACTTACTTTTCTATGTCCTTTTCTATTGACACGAAAAAAGTCTTGTAAGTATTGGAATTGCTAGTTTGTAATAGATTTTAGATGCAGAACTACAGTTTTATAAAAAAGAGCATTAAAATTTATTGAAGATATAAATAAAGTAATTCATATTTGAATAGTAAAAAAAAATTATTTTTTTGTCCAAAAAACGAATCCTAAGTTGTTATATATATAATTAAATAAATAGGAGGGTGTTTTTATGAAGTTAAAAAAAATTAATAAACTGTTGGCTCTATCTATAGTAACTGCTGTTGTAATAAATCCATTTGGGTCAATCGCAAATGCTATGAGTTCAAATGAAGCTGGGAATCAACATGAAAGTATTGAAAAAACAAATTTTAAGGTTTTAAGTGATGATTTAGATAATATCATTTATACTTATGATGAGCAAGGAACTAGTTATAGAGTTGAGGAAAAAGTTGCAAATGACTTATCTTCAGTTAAAAGTACTATTTATGAGAAAAATAACAACAATGAATATATTATCTCTTCTAAATTGGAAACAACTATTAGTGACAATGAAGTTACTCTTAAAACACAAGAAAATAATAATGTAACAACTGAAGTTGTACCATTAAGTGATTTAATTACAGTTAATGGAGAACCTACATATGATGATAGTATGGCAAAAAATAGAGATACTTGGACATATAATCAAACACTAAAAACTTCATCTAAATTTTTAACTTATACACTAGGTGCAATAACAGCTGTCATAACAACTGCTGTTAGTTTTAAACTTGGAGAGGGTGGTAAGTTGTTGGCTGCTGCAATTAGTTCAGTAGCACAAAAAGTTATAAGTGACAACATAAAACAAGTTTACTACAAAAAAGATTTTTACTATACTTATTATCAAAATACAATTTTACCTAGAGGAGAAAAAGTTATATCAAAAGCATATAGAAACTCTGGAAGAACTCAACAAATTGGAAAAACAATGACTGATTATTATTATAGATAGAAAGGATAATTAAATGTTAAAACTAAAAACTAGATTATATATATTATTTATAACTTATTTGATTTTATTATTTTCAAAAACAATTCAATTTGAATTAGGAATATTTATTCTTTTAGGTATTCAATGTATATTTTTTATTATAGATTCTATTTATTATTATAGAAAATCAGACAACAAAAAATCGATAATATCACTTATAAGTGCTGTTATATTAATGCTACCCTTTGGAGCTACTTATATAATAAATCATTTATAATATTTTAAGTTGTAAATTACTAAATAAGTATAGTTTTAACAGTTTGAAAAATAATTGATAATTAAGATATATCTATTTTTAAATGAATAAAAAATTTCTCAGATAATACAAAGAGAGAACTAGATACCTAGTTCTCTTTTATTTTTTATAAATAAAAAAAGTCTTAATTCATAATCAAGATTATATAAGTTATATAGTTTTAATATAAATTTCAAAATTAAAAGAAAATAAGATTTATATGTTGCAAGAAACAAAAATTTAAAAAGAAATATGAAAAAAATAGAAATATAGAAAATTTTGCTAGTAATATTTAATAACTAGAATTATAATAAACTTATACAAAAAATTGAATATAAAAAAAGACTACTACCTCAAGTTTGGTCGCCAAACCAATTTTGAGTTAATACTAACTATCTCTCACATAGCATAGTAAATAGTAATCTTTTACTATATATATTAAATATATAGCTAATTATCAATTATGATATACTTTAGATTATAAAATATCTTATAAGCAAAATCAAGGTGATAATTAATAAAAGATGAAATTTAAAGACTTGTTTGAGAATAGGACAAGTCTTTTTTTAATGCAGAGATGCAAGAAGTTTTATAAGGAAGTGTGTTTGACTTAGAGCAAACCGAATGGCTCGACAGAGTACAGGGGTAGCCGACTAAACACTTGGATTGAGTTCCAACACCATATTAATACTAACTGGTACTAGTATAAAGGGGTGAGAGTAGTAACTAGGCACTACAAAGATAAGAGCTAGGGATGGCAACACTTAGTGGAAATACTCAAATATACTGTCTATTGTTGGGGTGTTGGTAGACTGTGTTAAATCACAAAGTAGAGTATTAAGGCTTGTATCAGTCCAACGTTGCACGGTCGTAACGTGTCAATCCTATTGGGTTTGAGATATGGAAAGTAACCACGGACAGTAGTTCGTGGGTAACTATGTCCATTTACAAAACCTTTAGGTTTCCATAAAAAAATATAGATGTCAAATATTTAGTAATTTAATAGTTTGTATTAAACATAGTTAGATATATTGTAATAAAATTAAAATGTTGACTATGTTATAATTATTTATAACAAGAAGATGAAATCTATGTTTTATAGCATGAAGTAAAAAACCTCTATATGATAGGAGGTGAAAAAGTATGGATATATTTTTATTAGGTATATTATCTAGTTTATTTTATAAATAAGTTATTTAATATAAAGAAAAAACTAAAAAGCCACTCGAATTGTGAACTATACCCCTCTTAGGAGACAGTTAAAATATGTAAAACTGTCTAAACTAGGAGGGTTTTGTTATGTCTAAAACTAAAGTATCATCAGATCAAAAAATCGAAGCAATTGAATCATATTTAAAGG
>NZ_JADGMN010000057.1:0-2175 GCF_020662285.1 Clostridioides sp. ES-S-0108-01
AGGTCGAAGGTGTAAGTGCAGCAATGTATTTAGCTTATCGATACTAATAGGTCGAGGACTTGACCAATATTTATTTGATGTTCATTAATTAATATATATATGTAGTTTTTAGAGTGTTAACTCTAAAAAGTTTAAAAAAGTGTTGACAAAAATGACAAAAAATGTTAATATTATACTTGTCCTAATAACAAGAAAAAATGTGGTTATAATAGCAGAGAAGATACACCTGTTTCCATTCCGAACACAGAAGTTAAGTTCTCTAGCGCTGATGGTACTTGGTGGGAAACTGCCTGGAAGAGTAGGACATAGCCACGTTGGATATTCCAAGGTAGCTCAACGGTGGAGCAACCGGCTGTTAACCGGTAGGCTGTGGGTTCGAGCCCCACCCTTGGAGCCATTATGGCTCGTTGGTCAAGAGGTTAAGACACCGCCCTTTCACGGCGGTAACAGGGGTTCAATTCCCCTACGAGTCACCATTTGTGGGATCATAGCTCAGCTGGGAGAGCACCTGCCTTACAAGCAGGGGGTCACAGGTTCGAGCCCTGTTGGTCCCACCATTTGCGGCCTGGTAGTTCAGTTGGTTAGAATGCCAGCCTGTCACGCTGGAGGTCGAGGGTTCGAGCCCCTTCCAGGTCGCCAAATTAAAAAATGCTGGTGTGGCTCAACGGTAGAGCAGCTGACTTGTAATCAGCAGGTTGTAGGTTCGATTCCTATCACCAGCTCCATATAAAACAATACGGAGGATTTCCCGAGCGGCCAAAGGGGGCAGACTGTAAATCTGTTGTCATCGACTTCGGTGGTTCGAATCCACCATCCTCCACCAATTAAATATGCGGGTGTAGCTCAATGGTAGAGTTCTGGCCTTCCAAGCCAGCTGTGAGGGTTCGATCCCCTTCACCCGCTCCAAAAAAGCGTGGGTGCATAGCTCAGCTGGATAGAGCAACGCCCTTCTAAGGCGTGTGTCCGGGGTTCGAATCCCTGTGCGCTCACCACATATATATTGGGGATTAGCCAAGTCGGTAAGGCACATGACTTTGACTCATGTATGCGTAGGTTCGAGTCCTGCATCCCCAGCCAAATAGTATGGTCTATTAGCTCAGTCGGTAGAGCACCTGACTTTTAATCAGGGTGTCCCGCGTTCGAGTCGCGGATAGATCACCAGTGGAGAGGTGTCCGAGTGGTTTAAGGAGCTGGTCTTGAAAACCAGTGACTTCGAAAGGGGCCGTGGGTTCGAATCCCACCCTCTCCGCCAAAAAAATAAGACTTAATTTGGAGAAGTACTCAAGTGGCTCAAGAGGATCCCCTGCTAAGGGATTAGGCTGGGTAACCGGCGCGAGGGTTCGAATCCCTCCTTCTCCGCCATTTAAAACGAGGTGTAGCGCAGTTTGGTAGCGCACATGGTTTGGGACCATGGGGCCGGGGGTTCGAGTCCCTTCACCTCGACCAACTTAGATTTTTAGCTAGGTTGGTTAGAGTGCCCAACTCATAACCAGTAAGTCTGGAGTTCGAGTTCATGAAGGTTTACTATTCTTCATAGGGGTGTAGCTCAGTTGGTAGAGCGTCGGTCTCCAAAACCGTGCGCCGGGGGTTCGAGTCCCTCCACCCCTGCCAAATAAAAAGGGCTTGAAAAAAATTAAATTTTAGAGTAGTATAATATAGTAAATAAGATTTCGAGGTGTAGCGCAGTTTGGTAGCGCACATGGTTTGGGACCATGGGGCCGGGGGTTCGAGTCCCTTCACCTCGACCAAGAAAAGGGCCTATAGCTCAGGTGGTTAGAGCGCACGCCTGATAAGCGTGAGGTCGCTGGTTCGAGTCCAGCTAGGCCCACCATTTGCCCAGATAGCTCAGTCGGTAGAGCAGGGGACTGAAAATCCCCGTGTCGGTGGTTCGATTCCGCCTCTGGGCACCAGAAATACGGCGGTATAGCTTAGTTGGCTAGAGCGTTCGGTTCATACCCGAAAGGTCATAGGTTCGACTCCTATTACCGCTACCATCTAGCTATATCAATAAAGAACTTTGAAAATTAAACAGTAGGTTAATTTATATTAAGAAACAAACCATAAAGCCAGATATTTTGATAATAATAGTATCTGAGCCTGATGAACTTTTATTTGAGAGTTTGATCCTGGCTCAGGATGAACGCTGGCGGCGTGCCTAACACATGCAAGTTGAGC
>NZ_JADGMN010000058.1:0-1767 GCF_020662285.1 Clostridioides sp. ES-S-0108-01
TAGACTTTCTTTCAGTTACATTTTTAGTTTGCTCAAAAGCTGTTGAAAAAGCTTTAGTTACTTCTTGTAATTCTTCTTGACTAGCAGTTTTCAACATGGATGTAGCATTCGAAGTTTCTCCTGCTATATCACTCAAAGCTTCTTTTGTTATTACTTTTGCATCCGCCCAAGTCTTGCCAATAACATTTTTTATTCCAGAAATTTTTTCACCCCAACTTTTATCTGAAAGTGCTATTCCAACTGCTTCCACTACACCTCCAATTATATTTATTAAATTCCCAAAAACTAATTTTATTGTTCCTCCTACACGTTCCATAAGACCTGTTACAAAATCACCAAAAACACCAAACTTCTCTTGCAAAGACATTATAGCTACTTTATTATTAGAAATAGCAACAGACATTCCTGCAAAAGCTACAACTATAGCTCCTACAACGATTGGTAATAACATTGCACCTATGCTTGTAGCTCCTATGACTGCTTTAAGTAAACTTAATGATTTTATTGCACTACTAAAAGCAAAAGCTGTTTTAAGCACTAATATTGCTCCGACTACAGCCATTATACCAGGTATTAATACTTGAAATCCTGCTTTTATTTTATCGAAATTATTAACAAACTTTTCTACTACTCCAACTATAGCATCCCCAATTTGTGGCATTTTCTTAATTAAATCTTCTACAAATTGGCGCGTCATAGGACCTAATTTATTTCCTACACTTATCTTAACATCATCAATTGCGCTTTTTAAAATTTCAAATTGTCCTGACAAGGTATCTAATTTCATGTCAGCAATTCTCTTAGCTTCTCCTTCACTTTCTGCAATAGCTGTAGTTAACTTATTAAAATCACTTTCACTAGCATTTACTACAGCCGCCCAACCTGCCATAGCTGTACGACCAAATATAGAAGATATTGCAACACCTTTTTCAACATCTCCTAATCCACCAAGTTTTTCTCTTAAACTTCCTATAGTTCCTGCTAAGTCCAAACTTCCATTTTTATTTTTCTTTAATTCTATTCCATATTTTTTAATTGCAGATGCGGCTTCTTCTGGTGGCTTTATTAATCTAACTAGACCTCCTCTTAGCGAAGTACCTGCCATACTTCCCTTGACACTTGCACTAGCCATTAGACCTGTCGCAAGAGATAAATCTTTCATAGATACTCCTAATGCTCCACCCATAGAACCTACATATTTAAATGTTTCACCCATTAATTCAACACTTGTATTAGAATTAGTTATAGTTGCTGCCATTACGTCAACAAATTCAGTTGTATCATTTGCAGTTAGCCCCAATGCAGTTAAACCATCCGTCACTATATCCATCTTGTTATACACTAAGCTCTTTATCTTAGCTTCTATATATTTCTATATAGTTCAGACTATTTCATCACCCTCGACTTTACGTTAGGGTGTGGGATTTCGTGGATTTTCATCATATCTATAAGGACTTAGATTACTAGTCTAGTCGTTAAGCCTTTTACTTATTTCTAAATAAAGTGGCAATAGATTACCATATATAAATTTATACTTAGGCTTCCCTATTTTAACCCCATATTTTTTACTATAGATTTCTCTATAGCTGTCCAATATACTTTAGACGTTAGTGCCAAATCTGTTCCTCCTGCTGCTGCCAAGTTAAGAACGTCAGGAATTGCTTTTATCATTTGTTCGGACTTCCATCCTGCCATCTTTATTCATTGTCTAAGCTCTTTATCTTAGAACTATAGTTTCCTATAGAGTTGGACTATCTCTTTACCCTC
>NZ_JADGMN010000059.1:0-1326 GCF_020662285.1 Clostridioides sp. ES-S-0108-01
AAATCCGCTTTGATAATGCTGGGATGTGATGGGGAGCGAAATTTAGTAGCGAAGTAGCTGATTTCACACTGTCAAGAAAAGTCTCTATCGAGGTTAAAGGTACCCGTACCGCAAACCGACACAGGTGGGTGAGGAGAGTATCCTAAGGCCAGCGAGAGAACTGTTGTTAAGGAACTCGGCAAAATGACCCCGTAACTTAGGGATAAGGGGTGCCACCATCCGGTGGCCGCAGAGAATAGGCCCAAGCGACTGTTTACCAAAAACATAGGTTTCTGCTAAGTCGCAAGACGATGTATAGGAGCTGACGCCTGCCCGGTGCTGGAAGGTTAAGGGGATCTGTTAGAGCAATCGAAGCAGTGAACTTAAGCCCCAGTAAACGGCGGCCGTAACTATAACGGTCCTAAGGTAGCGAAATTCCTTGTCGGGTAAGTTCCGACCCGCACGAAAGGCGTAACGATTTGGGCACTGTCTCAACAACAGACTCGGTGAAATTGTAATTCCGGTGAAGATGCCGGATACCTGCGACAGGACGGAAAGACCCCATGGAGCTTTACTGTAGCTTGACATTGGGTCTTGGTACTACATGTACAGGATAGGTGGGAGGCTTTGAAACCAGGACGCCAGTTTTGGCGGAGCCATCCTTGGGATACCACCCTTGTAGTACTGGGACTCTAACCATAGGCCATGAATCTGGTCTTGGGACACTGTCAGGTGGGCAGTTTGACTGGGGCGGTCGCCTCCCAAAAGGTAACGGAGGCGCTCAAAGGTTCTCTCAGTACGGTCGGAAATCGTACGTAGAGTGTAAAGGCAAAAGAGAGCTTGATTGCAAGACATACAGGTCGAGCAAGGATGAAAATCGGACTTAGTGATCCGGTGGTTCTGCGTGGAAGGGCCATCGCTCAACGGATAAAAGCTACCCTGGGGATAACAGGCTTATCTCCCCCAAGAGTCCACATCGACGGGGAGGTTTGGCACCTCGATGTCGGCTCATCACATCCTGGGGCTGTAGTAGGTCCCAAGGGTTGGGCTGTTCGCCCATTAAAGTGGTACGCGAGCTGGGTTCAGAACGTCGTGAGACAGTTCGGTCCCTATCCGTCGCAGGCGTAGGAAATTTGAGAAGACCTGTCCTTAGTACGAGAGGACCGGGATGGACGTACCTCTGGTGTACCAGTTGTCCTGCCAAGGGCATGGCTGGGTAGCTATGTACGGAATGGATAAGCGCTGAAAGCATCTAAGCGCGAAGCCAACTTCAAGATAAGATTTCCCACCGCAAGGGTAAGACCCCAGAAAGACTATCTGGTTGATAGGTCGAAGGTGTAAGTGCAG
>NZ_JADGMN010000061.1:0-1113 GCF_020662285.1 Clostridioides sp. ES-S-0108-01
GTAAACTTTGATCCGAAGATTTCCGAATGAGGAAACTCACTTAGAGTAATGTCTAAGTATCATTAAGTGAATACATAGCTTAATGAGGGGAACTCAGGGAACTGAAACATCTAAGTACCTGAAGGAAGAGAAAGAAATTCGATTCCGTAAGTAGCGGCGAGCGAACGCGGATTAGCCCAAACCAATAAAGTTTTCTTTATTGGGGTTGCGGACATATCATAACGAAGAGGTATCGTAATTGAAGAGGTTTGGAAAGACCCACCACAGAAGGTAATAGTCCTGTATGTTAAACGAGAAGACTTCAGATATGATCCAGAGTACCACGGGACACGTGAAACCCTGTGGGAAGCAGGAGGGACCACCCTCCAAGGCTAAATACTACCTAGTGACCGATAGCGTATAGTACCGTGAGGGAAAGGTGAAAAGAACCCCGGGAGGGGAGTGAAATAGAACCTGAAACCCTGCACTTACAAGCTGTGGAAGCACATTTCTTGTGTGACCGCGTACTTTTTGTAGAACGGGCCAACGAGTTACGTTAAGTAGCAAGGTTAAGCACTTAAGGTGTGGAGCCGTAGCGAAAGCGAGTTTTAACTGAGCGTTCAGTTACTTGACGTAGACCCGAAACCGGGCGACCTACCCATGAGCAGGATGAAGCGAAAGTAAAATTTCGTGGAGGTCCGAACCCACGAGCGTTGAAAAGCTCGGGGATGACTTGTGGGTAGCGGTGAAATTCCAATCGAGCCCGGAGATAGCTGGTTCTCCCCGAAATAGCTTTAGGGCTAGCCTCAAGGTGAGAGATACGGAGGTAGAGCACTGAATGTCCTAGGGGGTATTGCACCTACCGAAGACTATCAAACTCCGAATGCCGTCATCTTATACTTGGGAGTCAGACTGTGGGTGATAAGATTCATAGTCGAAAGGGCAACAGCCCAGATCGTCAGCTAAGGTCCCTAAATGTAAGTTAAGTGGTAAAGGATGTGGGATTGCACAGACAACCAGGATGTTGGCTTAGAAGCAGCCACTCATTCAAAGAGTGCGTAATAGCTCACTGGTCGAGTGATCCTGCGCCGAAGATTTCCGGGGCTAAAACTTACTACCGAAGCTACGGCATCA
>NZ_JADGMN010000062.1:0-798 GCF_020662285.1 Clostridioides sp. ES-S-0108-01
GCCCGAAGCCGATTATCTAACCTTTTGGAAGAAGTCGTCGAAGGTGGAATCAATAACTGGGGTGAAGTCGTAACAAGGTAGCCGTATCGGAAGGTGCGGCTGGATCACCTCCTTTCTAAGGAGAATTGCCTACTGTTTAATTTTGAAAGTTCTTTACGAACTTTATATATGGGGGTGTAGCTCAGTTGGGAGAGCACTTGCCTTGCAAGCAAGGGGTCAGGAGTTCGACTCTCCTCATCTCCACCATTTAAGAGTATATTACTTAAATCTTTGATTTACTTAGTAGCCTCTTACAATGCACTTATAGCTTAAATTTATACAAGCTTTGTGTGTTAGCACTTTAAGCAACAGAATAAACTGAACGTATGTGAAGTTTGTTTGTTGGCGCTGTGCGTTAGCACTTTAAGTAACGGAATAATCTGAGTGAATACGAAGGTTGTTCGTTGACGCCGTGCTTTAGCACTTTGAAAACTGCATATATATATTTAGTGATATGACATCTAATTTGTAATATATAAAGCTGATAACTTTTTAAAATTATCGAAGTTGATAGCTTCTAATCTATCAAACCTTTTTAACTGGTCAAGTTATTAAGGGTGCAGGGCGGATGCCTTGGCACTAGGAGCCGATGAAGGACGTGATAAGCTGCGATAAGCTTCGGGGAGTTGCATGTAAACTTTGATCCGAAGATTTCCGAATGAGGAAACTCACTTAGAGTAATGTCTAAGTATCATTAAGTGAATACATAGCTTAATGAGGGGAACTCAGGGAACTGAAACATCTAAGTACCTGAAGGAA
>NZ_JADGMN010000063.1:0-705 GCF_020662285.1 Clostridioides sp. ES-S-0108-01
AAAAAAAATAACTTTATAAAACAAACAAATAAGGGTTTATAAAAATAAATTACTGATATAAATAATAAAAAAGTCACCTTAAACTGGTGACTTAATTCTTATATGTAAATTAATAATTATGATGTTATTTTACAAGTGTGCCACATATGCTAATCTTTCCCATGTTCTTGCTCCAACAATACCATCAACATTTAAATTATTACTTGATTGGAAACTTCTTACTCTTGTATATGTTTCATTTCCAAACTGACTGTCAATGCTTAAAGAATAACCACAAGCTTTAAGTAGTAATTGGGCTAAATGTACAGGATTACCATTTTCCACTTTGTTGTATCCTACTAAAATTGATGTACTAACAGTATAATTTTTTTGTCCAGTTACTTTAAAATATGTACCATAAAAATATATATCAAAGCCATTAGCTCTTTGCTTATAATCTTTTAATCCATAACTTTGCACTTCATCAACTGGTATAAATATTTCAGATTTAGATGATGGTGTTATACCTATTTCATCGCATTTAGCTTTGTATTTTTCTTTGACTTGCTTTGGCGCATTATCATAAGTAAAGGTATAACCTTCAATATGAATTGTCCATAATGCTTTGTCTGTTTTTGTGTAAGTAGAATTTGTTTCAGTATCTGCAAATGCAATACTACTTGATAATGCAAATAAACAACATAGCATTATCAATGCTTTTTTAAC
>NZ_JADGMN010000064.1:0-700 GCF_020662285.1 Clostridioides sp. ES-S-0108-01
AGTAGTATTAATAACTATATTAAAATTAATAAAATATTTTATTACATTATTCTATTTTTATAGTATTATTAACTTAATATAAGGGGGGACAAGTTATGATAAAAAAAATACCACATGCAGAATTAAAGGTTATGAAATTTATTTGGGGAGCAAATGATACAGTTACATCTAAACAGGTAATCGAAGCAATGGAAAAAAAATATAGTTGGAAACAAACAACTACGCTTGCACTTTTATCAAAACTTGTAAAAAAACAATTTCTTTCTGCCGAAAAACTTAACAGATATACTCATTATACGATAATAATAAAAGAAGATGATTATCTAAAATTTGAAACATTGGACTTTTTAAATATGGTACATGATAATTCAATCTTAAGTCTTGTTTCTTCAATAAATAATAAAAAGGTTGAAGATGAAAAACTAGACTTAATTCATGATTGTTTCAATAATTACTTTGATAACTTGAAAGGTGAATAATTTATGATTCACATATTTGAAAATATTTTAAATGCAACAATAGTATCAAATATTATAATCTGCATCTTTATATTATTAAAAACAAGTTTATTTAAATCTCTTAATAAAAAATTTAATTATTATATTTGGTTAATTGTCATTTTTAAAATGTTATTTTTTATGTTTACTTATTCAGTTTTTGTTGAGGATAAGGATTTTATTGATAAAATTTATAATTATAA
>NZ_JADGMN010000065.1:0-638 GCF_020662285.1 Clostridioides sp. ES-S-0108-01
TCCCTCATTTTCCAAAACTCTTTCTTGCCTACTATTATCCTGTTTTCTTGTACTTACTCTCTCATATCCAATTATCATAATCATATCCCCCGTTTATCTTGTTATAATAATTATATAATATATTTTTCGTTCGGTCAAACTATATTTTCCATTTTTACAACACCGAACATATTTTATTGTTGATTTCCAATGATTAGATGTAAAAATAGCATAAATATTAAGCGTACGGTCAAACGTTGGTTTCTCCGAACACGAACCTATCACCTTTTTTTTAAACAATAAGTATATCTTTATACATATTAAAGCTATTTCTAAAATTGTTTTTACTATTTTGGCTATTTTTTTAATCTTAGCTTTTTTCTTTGCTCTAACCATTTTTTTGGCTTTAGTTCTTTTTATAAAAAACACCTCCTTATCTTGCTATTTGCATATGATAGATTCAGAGGTTTCTTTTTATAACTTTTATTTGTATAACTAAATATTTTTTTCAAGCTGCCAAATTTTTAAAACAAAAAAAATGGTACATCAATAAGTTTTATATTTTTATACAATATAATTCTTACTGATATACCATTTAAAAACCTCAACTAAGAGGCTAGGGGATGATTGTATAATCATCACATAAGTTCTACTAATTA
>NZ_JADGMN010000066.1:0-622 GCF_020662285.1 Clostridioides sp. ES-S-0108-01
CTTCAATATGAATTGTCCATAATGCTTTGTCTGTTTTTGTGTAAGTAGAATTTGTTTCAGTATCTGCAAATGCAATACTACTTGATAATGCAAATAAACAACATAGCATTATCAATGCTTTTTTAACTTTTTTTAACATAAAAATCCTCCCTAAATATTATTTAATTATCCCATTGTATGGAATTAAACATCAACATAAATTTTGTAAATTGAATCTTTTATTGGAAATTTTTTATATATTGAATGGTCTATAAATGCTCTAAGCTTAAATCACTATCCATTTCTTCTTCTACTTTTATTACGCTACTCAATTTCACATCTAAAAACCCTAAAAAGGAAACAGGACTTCGTCCCCCTTAATACAAAGAGCCATTTCGTGATACCAGTTAAAAATTCCAGTATCTTTTTACAGTTGATATACTTAGATTTAATTTTTTTGCAACTTTACTTTGGCTTAATCCCAATGATTTTTCTACCTGTATTTCATTTCTTCTGTTTTCTTGCCTTCTTATATTATTCCTTATGTACTTTTCATTTTTGCCTATTATTGTTTTTAGATGTTTTTGTTCTTCTTCTGTTATTCCCAATAAATCCATCAATGTACTATTCTTAAATTTATATT
>NZ_JADGMN010000067.1:0-618 GCF_020662285.1 Clostridioides sp. ES-S-0108-01
TCGGAAATCTTCGGATCAAAGTTTACGTGCAACTCCCCGAAGCTTATCGCAGCTTATCACGTCCTTCATCGGCTCCTAGTGCCAAGGCATCCGCCCTGCACCCTTAATAACTTGACCAGTTAAAAAGGTTTGATAGATTAAAGTCTATCAACTTGATAATTTTAAAAAGTTATCAGCTTTATATATTACAAATTAGATGTCATATCACTAAATATATATGCAGTTTTCAAAGTGCTAAAGCACAACGCCAACGAATAAATTCCGTTGCTTAAAGTGCTAACGCACAGCGTCAACGAACAACCTTCGTATACACTCAGATTATTCCGTTACTTAAAGTGCTAACGCACGTCGCCAACAAACAAACTTCACATGCGTTCAGTTTATTCTGTTGCTTAAAGTGCTAACGCACAGCGCCAACGGATAAATCCCGTTGCTTAAAGTGCTAACGCACAGCGCCAACGAATAAATTCCGTTACTTAAAGTGCTAACTTTGAGTATTCGTAAAAACGAACCCTCAAAATTAAACAGTAGGTAATTCTCCTTAGAAAGGAGGTGATCCAGCCGCACCTTCCGATACGGCTACCTTGTTACGACTTCACCCCAGTTATTGATTCCACC
>NZ_JADGMN010000068.1:0-603 GCF_020662285.1 Clostridioides sp. ES-S-0108-01
TTTAATTTTGAGGGTTCTTTATGAACTTCATATATGGGGGTGTAGCTCAGTTGGGAGAGCACTTGCCTTGCAAGCAAGGGGTCAGGAGTTCGACTCTCCTCATCTCCACCATTTAAGAGTATATTACTTAAATCTTTGATTTACTTAGTAGTCTCTTACAATGCACTTATAGCTTAAATTTATACAGGCTTTGTGCGTTAGCACTTTAAGCAACGGAATAAACTGAACGCATGTGAAGTTTGTTTGTTGGCGCTGTGTGTTAGCACTTTAAGTAACGGAATTTATTCGTTGGCGCCATGCTTTAGCACTTTAAGTAACGGAATAATCTGAGTGAATACGAAGGTTGTTCGCTGACGTGGTGCGTTAGCACTTTGAAAACTGCATATATATATTTAGTGATATGACATCTAATTTATAATATATAAAGTTGATAACTTTTTAAAATTATCGAAGTTGATAGCTTCTAATCTATCAAGCCTTTTTAACTGGTCAAGTTATTAAGGGTGCAGGGCGGATGCCTTGGCACTAGGAGCCGATGAAGGACGTGATAAGCTGCGATAAGCTTCGGGGAGTTGCACGTAAACTTTGATCCGAAGATTTCCG
>NZ_JADGMN010000069.1:0-603 GCF_020662285.1 Clostridioides sp. ES-S-0108-01
CAATACTTTAGTTTTTTGTGCATCTATAGAAGAATTAAAATCTACTCCCTTAAAAATCTCGTTTGCTTTTCCTCCTAAGCTTTTTAATGTTTCTAGAGCCTGTGGTCCTGTTGCTTTTAAAGAGTTCAACATTCCTGTTACTCCGTCTTTCAACCCACCTACATTTGTTCCTTCCTTGAAAGCGTTGAAAGCATTACTCATACCTTGTTTAATACGATTAGAAGAGCCAGCTCCATACTTATTTATAAAATTCATAGTTTCTTGTATGCTATTTCTGTAATCTTCTGCATTTAATTTTCCTGCCTTAAAAGCATCATCCAAGTTTTTAGTAATTTTAGCAACCTTTTCATTAGGTTTCATATTAGCACTTACACCCGACAAAATTATAGCCATATTATCATTTAACCCTCGCATCATAGTAAGAGAACTTTCACCCATACCATCTAAAGAACTTCCTAGAGCCTTTGCAATTTCATTAGACTTTCTTTCAGTTACATTTTTAGTTTGCTCAAAAGCTGTTGAAAAAGCTTTAGTTACTTCTTGTAATTCTTCTTGACTAGCAGTTTTCAACATGGATGTAGCATTCGAAGTTTCTCCTGCTAT
>NZ_JADGMN010000070.1:0-599 GCF_020662285.1 Clostridioides sp. ES-S-0108-01
ACAAGAAAACCCAGCTGTGCAACAGGCAGGGCAACAATTAGGTACAGATTTGACTAATGGTGTAGTAAATGGAGTACAGGCGGGAGTGCCAGTTGTACAGCAAAAAAGTAATGAACTGGCTACTGTTACACAAAATGGAGTAACAAATGCTGTAAATAGTGCAACTCCTCAAATTGATAATAGCAATCTTACAAATGGTATAGACACAGCATTTAACCAAGCTACTGCAACAGTTCAGCAAGGAGCTACTAATATGTACAATGGAGCTAAACAAAGCTTTACGCAACTAGCACAAATAGGTAGAGAAGCAGGTTCAAGTCTTTATAATGGTGCAACAACTTCTTTTAATATGTTATCAACAAATGTTAGAGTTGCTTGTAGTAGTATGTATAATGGAGCTAGAACATCTTTTACAAGTTTAAGCAGTTCAGCAATAAGTGCCATTTCTGCTATGTGTAGTTCTGTAGTAAGCCAAGTTAGTGCTATGTCGAGTCAAGTTATCAGTTATTGGGATAGTGTAAGAGCAACAGTTTCAGCACCAATTTCTGCGTCTTTTAATGTTAAGACTACCCAAACAACTGTCAAAAGAACCGTGAATG
>NZ_JADGMN010000071.1:0-583 GCF_020662285.1 Clostridioides sp. ES-S-0108-01
GCCTAAAGGCATGGGGTTCTTAGGTACTACATGAATTTCTATAATACTCTCAGTTACAATAAATCATAACCTACAACATATTATCACTAATCATATTCCCTAAGACTTTTATTAACAAAGTATCTGTCGATACCATTAACATTAATATTAGGCTCGTTTCTCAACCTATATAGTTTTTATATCCCCATACTAGATATTAATTTATAACCATTTAATTTTAATTTCTTTAATCTATTTATTTCTTTATCATGTAATATTTTAAAGTTATCATATGTGTTAATACATAATTCTCTATTGATTGATTTTAAATCTTCATTAACATTCATTATTAAAAATGCAGAATAGCAATCTCTTTGAATATCCATACTATTATTCCATCTATCCTTTAATTCCTTCTTATTGTACTCATCTGAAAAGTGATTATATTGACTAGCTCTACATTTAACAGTATCTATCTTATATAGTTTTTCACCATTATATTTTAACTTATTGTCTAACATAGTCAAAAACATTGATGGTGCTTTATTTGCTAATGATTTTCCAAAACGTTTCTTCTTATTGATTCTACCAGTCTTTTCATTAA
>NZ_JADGMN010000072.1:0-576 GCF_020662285.1 Clostridioides sp. ES-S-0108-01
CACCTGTGTCGGTTTGCGGTACGGGTACCTTTAACCTCGATAGAGACTTTTCTTGACAGTGTGAAATCAGCTACTTCGCTACTAAATTTCGCTCCCCATCACATCCCAGCATTATCAAAGCGGATTTACCTACTCTGACTGCCTCAATGCTTGGGCACACATAACCAACAGTGTGCTTAGCTTATCCTACTGTGTCATCCCATCTCTCAAACGGTTATCGGTAGTACAGGAATATCAACCTGTTGTCCATCACCTACGCCTTTCGGCCTCAGCTTAGGTCCCGACTAACCCAGGGCGGACGAACCTTCCCCTGGAAACCTTGGGTTTACGGCCTGTGGGATTCTCACCCACATCTCGCTACTCATGCCAACATTCTCACTCCCATACTGTCCACATGTCCTTACGGTCATGCTTCAACCCGTATGGGAAGCTCCCCTACCCATCATTACTGATGCCGTAGCTTCGGTAGTAAGTTTTAGCCCCGGAAATCTTCGGCGCAGGATCACTCGACCAGTGAGCTATTACGCACTCTTTGAATGAGTGGCTGCTTCTAAGCCAACATCCTGGTTGTCTGTG
>NZ_JADGMN010000073.1:0-574 GCF_020662285.1 Clostridioides sp. ES-S-0108-01
TTGTAAGCAACAGATGAACCATTGCTTAACTTGTGCAAGTTTCTGTACTACAGTTGAAAATATACCTGAATATGAAGAAGAAATAGAAAAGGTTAAATCTCAAATAGAGATAAGTAATAGATGTGGTAGGGAACTTTGGGCAGAAAAGAATAAACAGTATTTAAATATATTAGAGCAAACATTAGAAAAAGTTAAAGAACATAAATTAGTTCATAAGAATGGTAAGTCAAGGGAGGATATAGTTTAATGGCTGATAATACTAAAGGATTAAAAGAATATGCTAAACAAAGGTCACAAATGGCTTTAGATAAGGTTGATAAGGCTATTAGAGAACTCTCTTTGACTGAACAAAAAATTAACTTCAATAGTGTTTCTCAACTTAGTGGAGTATCTAAAACATTCCTCTATAATAACCAAGAAATTAAAAAAAGAATTGAAGAACTTAGAGATAAACAAGTAAGTAAAACTATAAATCAAAGAGCCAAGTATGATAAGACTTCAAAATCAAAGGACATTATCATAATGGCTAAAGATAAGAAGATAAAAGAATTAGAAGAAGAAAATAAAAAACTCA
>NZ_JADGMN010000074.1:0-570 GCF_020662285.1 Clostridioides sp. ES-S-0108-01
TAACATCATAATTATTAATTTACATATAAGAATTAAGTCACCAGTTTAAGGTGACTTTTTTATTATTTATATCAGTAATTTATTTTTATAAACCCTTATTTGTTTGTTTTATAAAGTTATTTTTTTTTAAAAGATCATATTTAACACTATACTTACTCTCTATAGAACTACTATCATTTCATGTTACAAAAGTTTAGTATTTAGTTATAATAAATATCTAGGTCAATACAAGAACATTATATCTGTCACATTAATTACTTAATTCAACAACATCTGAATTTGATTTATTAGTTTTATTAATTTTAAACCATTCTATCATTATAATTTATATCAATTAACAATATTTTTTATATTTCAGGTAACTTTTTTCACAAAATGACAATTCTTCATTCTATCCTCTAAAGACTAGTAATACCAATACTTATAAGAATTTCTATCTTGTAAGTAGTATTAATAACTATATTAAAATTAATAAAATATTTTATTACATTATTCTATTTTTATAGTATTATTAACTTAATATAAGGGGGGACAAGTTATGATAAAAAAAATACCACATGCAGAATTAAA
>NZ_JADGMN010000075.1:0-570 GCF_020662285.1 Clostridioides sp. ES-S-0108-01
TAACATCATAATTATTAATTTACATATAAGAATTAAGTCACCAGTTTAAGGTGACTTTTTTATTATTTATATCAGTAATTTATTTTTATAAACCCTTATTTGTTTGTTTTATAAAGTTATTTTTTTTAAAAAGATCATATTTAACACTATACTTACTCTCTACGGAACTACTATCATTTCATGTTACAAAAGTTTAGTATTTAGTTATAATAAATATCTAGGTCAATACAAGAACATTATATCTGTCACATTAATTACTTAATTCAATAACATCTGAATTTGATTTATCAGTTTTATTAATTTTAAACCATTCTATCATTATAATTTATATCGATTAATAATATTTTTTATATTTCAGGTAACTTTTTTTACAAAATGACAATTCTTCATTCTATCCTCTAAAAACTAGTAATACCAATACTTATAAGACTTTCTATTTTGTCAGTAGTATTAATAACTATATTAAAATTAATAAAATATTTTATTACATTATTCTATTTTTATAGTATTATTAACTTAATATAAGGGGGGACAAGTTATGATAAAAAAAATACCACATGCAGAATTAAA
>NZ_JADGMN010000076.1:0-565 GCF_020662285.1 Clostridioides sp. ES-S-0108-01
TACTTCTTGATTCGCTTGTTGTGCTGTTTGAGAAGCTGAACCTTGTATTTGTGAAGATGCTTGAGCAAAGATACTCCTTACAGTTTCTAAAACTTTTGGTCCTTCTATTCCTAGATTATTCAGATTTTCTAAAACTTTAGAAGCTTGAGTTTCAATTGG
This sequence comes from Clostridioides sp. ES-S-0108-01, assembly GCF_020662285.1. Taxonomy (NCBI): domain Bacteria; kingdom Bacillati; phylum Bacillota; class Clostridia; order Peptostreptococcales; family Peptostreptococcaceae; genus Clostridioides; species Clostridioides sp. ES-S-0108-01. The sequence goes on from NZ_JADGMN010000076.1 coordinate 160, forward strand.
AGTGCTAAAGTCTACATCAGCAAATACTTGCCCCATCTTTCCATCCATTTTCCCTAGAGCTTCTTGTATTTGTGGTCCTGCTTGATTAATAGTTCCAAGCATACTATTTATTGCTCCACTCATACCATCCTTATTGAATCCACTTTTAAATGAATTAAATGTATCACTCAAGCCTTTTTTTAAGTTTGTAGTATCTAGTGCAGTAGAAGCCTGCGAGAAAATAGTTCTTAATGTGTCTATAGCCTGCGTTCCTTCTAATCCTAAGCTATTTAAATTTTGCAATACTTTAGTTTTTTGTGCATCTATAGAAGAATTAAAATCTACTCCCTTAAAAATCTCGTTTGCTTTTCCTCCTAAGCTTTTTAATGTTTCTAGAGCCTGTGGTCCTGTTGCTTTTAAAGAGTTC
>NZ_JADGMN010000077.1:0-553 GCF_020662285.1 Clostridioides sp. ES-S-0108-01
GCCCGAAGCCGATTATCTAACCTTTTGGAAGAAGTCGTCGAAGGTGGAATCAATAACTGGGGTGAAGTCGTAACAAGGTAGCCGTATCGGAAGGTGCGGCTGGATCACCTCCTTTCTAAGGAGAATTACCTACTGTTTAATTTTGAGGGTTCGTTTTTACGAATACTCATTGTTAGCACTTTAAGCAACGGAATTTATTCGTTGGCGACGTGCTTTAGCACTTTGAAAACTGCATATATATTTAGTGATATGACATCTAATTTGTAATATATAAAGCTGATAACTTTTTAAAATTATCAAGTTGATAGACTTTAATCTATCAAACCTTTTTAACTGGTCAAGTTATTAAGGGTGCAGGGCGGATGCCTTGGCACTAGGAGCCGATGAAGGACGTGATAAGCTGCGATAAGCTTCGGGGAGTTGCACGTAAACTTTGATCCGAAGATTTCCGAATGAGGAAACTCACTTAGAGTAATGTCTAAGTATCATTAAGTGAATACATAGCTTAATGAGGGGAACTCAGGGAACTGAAACATCTAAGTACCTGAAGGAA
>NZ_JADGMN010000078.1:0-542 GCF_020662285.1 Clostridioides sp. ES-S-0108-01
CCTTTTGGAAGAAGTCGTCGAAGGTGGAATCAATAACTGGGGTGAAGTCGTAACAAGGTAGCCGTATCGGAAGGTGCGGCTGGATCACCTCCTTTCTAAGGAGAATTACCTACTGTTTAATTTTGAGGGTTCTTTATGAACTTCATATATGGGGGTGTAGCTCAGTTGGGAGAGCATTTGCCTTGCAAGCAAGGGGTCAGGAGTTCGACTCTCCTCATCTCCACCATTTAAGAGTATATTACCTAAATCTTTGATTTATCTAGTAGCCTCTTACATGCACTTATAGCTTAACTTTATACAAGCTTTGTGCGTCAGCACTTTAAGCAACGGAATTTATTCGTTGGCGCTGTGCGTTAGCACTTTAAGCAACATAATAAACTGAACGCATGTGAAGTTTGTTTGTTGGCGACGTGCTTTAGCACTTTAAGTAACGGAATAATCTGAGTGTATACGAAGGTTGTTCGTTGACGCTGTGCGTTAGCACTTTAAGCAACGGAATTTATTCGTTGGCGACGTGCTTTAGCACTTTGAAAACTGCATAT
>NZ_JADGMN010000079.1:0-521 GCF_020662285.1 Clostridioides sp. ES-S-0108-01
GTACGAGAGGTAAGTCCCGCAGGATTTTAAGTCCTGTGCGTCTGCCAGTTCCGCCACTTCGGCTTTTTTGGCTCCAAGGGTGGGGCTCGAACCCACAGCCTACCGGTTAACAGCCGGTTGCTCCACCATTGAGCTACCTTGGAATATCCACGTGGCTACGTCCTACTCTCCCAGGCAGTTTCCCACCAAGTACCATCAGCGCTAAAGAGCTTAACTTCTGTGTTCGGAATGGAAACAGGTGTATCCTCTTTGCTATTATAACCACATATTGCCTATTTATAAGACAAGTATTATATTAACATCTTTATTTTTAAATGTCAATAGTTTTAAAGTACTAAATAATAATTGTTTTTATGATACATACTATATTAATTGAAGTTAGTACTTCACATAAAATTAACACTCTAAAAACTACACATATATTTTACTGAATAAACATCAAATAAATATTGGTCAAGTCCTCGACCTATTAGTATCGATAAGCTAAATACATTACTGCACTTACACCTTCGACCTATCAA
>NZ_JADGMN010000080.1:0-520 GCF_020662285.1 Clostridioides sp. ES-S-0108-01
AGAAATTTAAAAACCTAAATATTGTTACGAGAATTATTATAGCTCTTATGGCTATATGTTTTTTTCCGATTACACTTGTGGTTTTTTCAATCGAATTCTTAGTGAAAGCTATCCAAAATAAAAATAAGGGTAAGATAGTCTTAGGATGTTTTTTAGCATTATTAACATTAAGTTGTGCTAGGACTGTTTATCTTACAAGAAGTTTAGATGATAAAAATTCTACTCAAGTTAATCAAGTTTCTAGCAATAAAGATAAAGAAGATGCTGAAAAGAAAGAGGAAGAAGAAACTAAAAAACAAGAAGAAGAAAAAGTTCAAACAGAGCAACAAAAAAAAGAGGAAGAAGCTATAAAATTAGCACAAGAAAAACAAAATAGTGAAAATGCTGAAAAATAAGCTCAAGCAGAACAAACTAAAAAAGATGAACTTGTGAAAAAGCTAGAAACATATGAAAGTATATATTTAATGATTCCTGCTAGTATAAAAGAAACATCAGAATCTAATAATGCTTTTGAGTTGCA